>NZ_QJSX01000007.1:0-16844 GCF_003217515.1 Deinococcus yavapaiensis KR-236
GACGGCATGCTGCGCGTGGACGTGATCGCGTACAGCGACGGGTGGCAAGGCAACGGCGTGTACCCGGTGGTGTTGACGTTGAAGAACACGTCCACCGGGCAGAGCGTAGACGTGCAAGCCAACGTCGTCGTCACCAACAACGGGCAATAACACGCGCCAACAGCGACGAGCGGGAACCACTGTAGTTCGCGCTTCCTCGTCCCTGCCGTGAGGAATGAATAACGAGGAAGACGCCCTCACTTTCACGAGTCATCGTCACGTACATCTTTCCAGTGCGAACACCGCGCCGCGCATCACCGACGCCGTTCGCTACGCATGACAGTCGGGTCGAAGTTTCCGTAATCACTGGTGAAGCGACCATCACCACGACGCACTTCGATCCTGCTTGACTGTGTAGGATGCGCTACGAAGTCACCGAGTCGATTTCAGCCCTTTACACGCTCCTGAACGACGTGTGGAAGGAAGCGAGCGCTCGGGATACGACACATCCGGACGCGCTGTTCGAGCTGTGGGAACGACTGGAGGAGTTGCACGAGGGCATCGGGTACTGCGTTGGCCACCTGCTGCACGACGAGGCGGAGGTCGCCGCGCGTCTACGCCAACTCGAAGTGCAAGGACGCGAGGAACTGGCGGCACTTCGAGAAGGCGCGTTGGACGCCCCGCACCGCCCCCCGCTCAAAGACCCGGAACAATACCGCAACGAGTGAGCGCCGCGTGGCCGGTCCAGGTTGGGGTCGGTCGCCGGGTCGGCTGAATCACGGGTCACGAGCGCGTCCCGTTCTCGTCACGAAGGCTCGGGCCTGCATCTACTCGACGTCGAGGACGATCTTGCCGACGGTGCGACCCGACTCGACCGCTCGGTGCGCGTCCGCCATCTTCTCGAGCGAAAGGACTTCGCTGACGTGCGGACGTAACTCCGCGGCGTCCACGCGCGCGGCAAGAAACGCGAGGTCCTCGTTCGAGGGATGCACGAGGAAGCCGATGGCCGTCACGCCGCGGCTCGCCGCGAGTTCCTGCGACGGCTTGCCGACGATCGTCACGAGCGTTCCCCCGGGCTCTAGGACCGCGAACGACCGCGTTTGCGTCTCGCCGCCGACGCAATCGAACACGGCGTCGACGCGCTCGACTTGCTCCTCGAAGGGCCGCGCTCGGTAGTCGATCACCTCGTCTGCGCCGAGCGAACGCACGAAGTCGTGGTTGCGCGTCGACGCCGTGCCGATCACCCGCGCGCCGCGTAACTTCGCGAGTTGCACGGCGAAGTGCCCCACGCCGCCCGCCGCCGCGTGAATCAACACCGTCTGCCCGGCCTGCAAGCGCATGGCGGTGAGTCCTTGCTGCGCCGTGAGGGCCGCGAGGGTCATCGCGGCGGCGTCGCGAAAGCCCAGCGAGGTCGGAACGCGGTGTAAGTGCGAGGCGGGCGCGGCGACGTACTGAGCGTACGCGCGGCCTTCGCTCGGGAAGCGCACCATGCCGAACACCGCGTCGCCGATCTCGAACGCACTCACACCATCGCCGAGCGCTTCGACGGTGCCGCTCACGTCCCAGCCGAGGACGACGGGAAAGGCGCCGAAGGGTCCTTTGCGCCGCCACTTCGTATCGACTGGGTTGACGCTCAGGGCCCGCACTCGCACGAGCACCTCGCCGGGCGCGGGCGACGGGAGCGGCAAGTCTTCGAGCCTAAAGACGTCCGGATCACCGTAGGCGTGTATCGTCATCGCTTTCATCAAAGCCCTCCTTCGAGGCTCGCAGTGTACGCGGACGGGGCGTGACGTTTCGTGTCGCGCTCGACCGTCCTGCCACTCCTGGCGGCGGTCACGTTCGCTGCTCGGCTCCGACGAAGACGCGCAAGGACACCTCCCGGCCTTCCGAGAAGCGCTCGAGATTCGTCGCGACGTGCTTCCACCCACGGCGCTCGTACAAACGAATCGCCGCCGTCGCCGCCTCGTCCACGTCGAGCGTTCCGACGAGGCGGCGCGCTCGCAGGAATTCTTCCGCCGCTTCCATCAACGCGTCACCGACGCCTCGGCCTCGACCGTTCGGTGTGACGAACAGGCGCGTCACCAAACCGAAGTCCTCCGGTGGGCGCTTCGTCCGCTCGCTCGCCGTGCGTACGCAGTTCGACTCGCTCGCGCCACGCCACGACAAGCCGACGTGCCCGACGATCTCGCCGTCCAGCCGAGCCGTCCACGCGGCGACGAGTCCTCTTGGCGAGAGGAAGCCTCGCGGATCGGGCGGGAAGTCGACGGGGTAGCCGTCCGACGCGTGCACGCGGCGAAGGGCGCGGACGAGGGCATGCAAATCCGAGGCGGTGCGGAGCGTGACGGTCGGCATGGCGAGGTCGTCAGTGTACCCGAGCTTCGAAGAAATCCAGGTGCATCGCGCGCTTCACGCTCGCGGCCGTTTCCGACGCGACTTCGCGCCCTTTGCGCGTCCCTTCGCGCACGATCCGCTCCACCTCGTCGAGGTCGCGCCCGAAGCTTCGGCGTCGCTCGCGGATCGGCGTGAGGGTCGCGTCCAGCACCTCCGTGAGGTACCGCTTGACCTTCACGTCTCCCAGGCCGCCCCTTCGGTAGTGCGCTTTCAACTCGGCTACCTTCTGCTTGTCCGAGTCGAAGGCGTCGAGGTACGCGAACACCGGGTTGCCCTCCACGCTTCCGGGAGCTTCGACCGTCAGGTGGTTCGGGTCGGTGTACATGCCTTTCACCTTGCGCGCGACCTCGTCGGCCGAGTCGGACAGGAAGATCGCGTTGCCCGCCGACTTGCTCATCTTCGGGCGGCCATCGAGACCCGGGAGCCTCGGAACGTCACCCACGAGAGCCTTCGGCTCGACCAAGACCGGAGCGTACAGGCGATTGAAGCGCCGCACGATCTCCACCGTCTGCTCGATCATCGGAAGCTGGTCATCTCCGACGGGCACGAGATGCGCGCCGAACGCCGTGATGTCCGCCGCTTGCGACACGGGATACACGAAAAATCCCGCCGGAACCGACTCTCCGAAGCCCTTCTGCACGATTTCCGCTTTCACGGTGGGGTTTTGCCGTAGGTGCGACACCGTCACCAAATTGAGGTAGAAGACGGTGAGTTCGGCGATTTCGGGAATTCGTGATTGCACGACGAAGGTCGCGCTCTGCTGGTCGAGGCCGACGGCGAGGTAGTCGAGGGCGACTTCCAAGACGTTGTCGCGCACTTTGCGAGGATGCTCGAAGTGGTCGGTGAGGGCTTGCACGTCCGCGATGAGAACGAACGTGTCGTACTCGCGCTGCAAGGCCACACGGCTTCTCAAGGAGCCCACGAGGTGCCCGATGTGCAAGGAAGCGGTGGGTCGGTCGCCGGTGAGGATACGTTGCTTCACAAAGCCTCCCAAGGAGAAGGGGACGAAAAGGAAACGCGCCCGAACGGACAGTCCGGGCGCGACGAACAGACACGGCGGCGTCACCCGGGCGAGCCGAGCCACCACCAAGCCGTGAAAAGCGTCATGACGGCAGCGTAGCAAAGCGCTGACGCCCTGAAATCCGCGAAGTCGCGTAGTCCGAGCGTCGAATCGCGCGAACTGTTCGGCGCTCGTAGGGCCATCGGGGTGAGGGGGCGCCCTCGATCTCGGGTGCGGTGCAAGGAAGCAGGGAGGACGGCCCGCCGGGCGCTCGAGCTTCGCGGTTCTCCTCTCGCTCGTGACGCGACGGAGCGCGTGTGGAACGGAATTCGTGGACGTCTCCTTCGCCGAAGGAGACGCGCTGCGCGATCTTCTGTGGGGACGTGAAGCGCGTCGGCACCTTCAGCCACTTCGAGAAGTGACGACGCGTCTGGCTCGCCGTTCGCTTACGCTGATGGACATGGAGTTTGTGTGAACACCAAGATCGGCATTCTCGGCACGGGCATGATGGGCGCCACGCTCGGCAACCGCTTGGCTCGAGCGGGCTTCCAGGTGATGTTCGGCTCCCGCACCCCGGAGAAAGCGGCTGCCCTCGCTCAGACCGTCGGCGCGGACGCTCGCGGAGGAAGCTTGGCGGACGCGGCGGCCTTCGGCGACATCGTCGTTTTGGCCGTGGGCTTCCAGCACGCCCCCGACACGATCGCCGCCGCGGGCGACTTGTCCGGGAAAGTGCTGCTGGACATCACGAGCGCTTGGGACACCAGCCAGCGGCCCGTGCAACTTCAGGTGGGACACACGACCTCGGCGGCCGAGGAACTCGCGCGACTCGTTCCGACCGCGCACGTCGTGAAGTCCCTCAACTTCTTGTACGCCGAAGTGCTGGAGCAACCCGTGTTCGACGGCGTCCCGGCGGACGCTTACTACTGCGGCGACGACGACGAGTCGAAAGCGCGGGTCGCCGAGATGCTTCGCGCCTTGACGCTCGAGCCTCTCGATGCCGGGCCGCTTTCGAGCGCGCGGCTTCTCGAGCCGCTCGGCTTGCTGTGGATGCGTCTGGCGCGCTTTTCCGGAGCGGGACCGCACTCGGCATTCAAGCTGCTGCGGCGCGAGGTGACCGACAAGACGTCGAAGTGACCCGCTCGAGTTCCTGAGAGGCCGCATGCCGACGCGACGCGGAGCCTTCGTCGGACTCGGTCCCCAGCGACTCTCGCTACCACAGAACGCACTCGCCGTCGCCATGACTCTCGGTGGCCGATTGTTCGTCGGCGCGGGCGGGGTCCGTGCCTTCGAGTCCCAGCAGGAACTCCACGGGCACATCGGGACCATCGAGGGGCGGGCAAGACGGACGAACGGCTCGGCGTGTCGCCCCGAGGTTCAAGAGCGTTTCCGTCGACTGCCGAAGCGACGGGAACGTGCTCGCTCGCCACGGCCGTCCCTGCTGCTCGACGATCAACGTCGGGCGCGTCGTCGCACGATCGACCTGGAGAGTCGAGCCCGCCGGGTCCTCTCGTCTTGCGGTGTTCTTGCGGTGCCCGGGTACGCTGTCTTCATTCGAGCCGCGAGACTCGCGGACACGAAAGGAGCGGCATGTCCAACGCATCGACGTCCGATTTCGGTCACCCCTCATGTTCTTCGCGTTCGCAAAGGGACGTCCACGCGATCGCGCAGCGACGAGCCGACGTCTACGCGGCGTTCTTTCGCGGTTACTTGTCGTTTCCGAGTGACGCCCGCGAGCGGCTCGGCGTCGAAGCCATCGAATTTGGAGCGGGCGTGCTGGAACTCGTGCGCTCTTTGCCGTACCCGTCGTTCAACCTCGTGCGGGACTTCGGCGTGACGGCGCCCGCGACGAGCGAAGACATCGACGCGTTGCTTCACGTCGTTCGCGAGGAGAACGTTGTCGGGTGGGGCTTGCCGCTCGATCCTCGCGTGCAACCGGCGAATCTCGCCGAAGCGCTCCGAGCGCGCGGCATCGGGGAAGTCTTTCGCCTCTCGGCGCTCCACGTGTCCGCCGAGGAACTGCGACGTCGAGGCGACGTGACGCGTCCATCCGACCTCGACGTTCGGGAAGTCGAGGAGGCCGACGTGGACCAAGCCGCCGCCTTCGTCGCCGAGCAGTTCGGCATGCCCGGCCCTTTGGGCGACCTCTTGCGGCTCGGGGTTCGACACCTCGGCTGGCGATGCTACGCCGTGCTCGACGAAGGCGAGTTCAGCAGCGTCGGCTTCCTGACGGTGGAAGGTTCGGCCGCCTTGCTGCACTCGACCGTGACGCGGTCCGACGCGCGTGGACGCGGCGGGCAAACCGCGCTCATCGCGCGCCGGATACGCGACGCGCTCGCCCTCGGTTGTGAGGACTTCTTCGTGGACGTGCTCGCCGGACCGGACAACCCGAGCCGCCGCAACCTCGAGCGGATAGGTTTCGAGTCCGCGTACGAAGTCCCCTTGTACATGGCGGAACCTCAATCTTGACGACCCCGCGCCGAGCGATCGCCGAGCGATCGCTCGTGGGCGACGACGCTTTCCAAGTCCGCCGCGCGTCCCAGCGCGAGGGCCGCCTCGAGCAGATCCGAGGCGTCGGCCTGGCCGAGGTGTGCCAACGCGGACTTCGCCCGTCGATGCTGATGCACCCCGGCGGCTCGGCGGGCGAGCACCACGCCGAGCAATCGAACGGCGTCTCCTTCATTTCCGGTGCGGGCATGCACCTCGCCGAGGCCGCGCAATCCGACGAGCAACCACGCCGTGGAGTTCGCCGAGAGCGCTTGCCGGTAAAAGCTCTCGGCGCGCGTGAAGTCGCCGAGTTCGAGCGCCGCGTCGCCGAGCGCCCAAGCGGTGGCGGCCTTGTGGTACAAGTCTTCGTCGAGGGCGTTGAGCGCCTCGCCGCGCTCGAAGGCGCGGCGAGCTTCGTCTATTCGGCCGAGCCGCGCGAGGCAAGCGGCGAGGCCCGCGTACGAGTACGGCAGGACCACGTTGACCTTCTGGAATTCCCGGAGCGACGCCTCTCCGGCCGTCAGGGCGCGCTCGACCTCGTCTTGCTCGAACCACAGCATTCCACGCATCCCGAGGACGTTCGCGTCGACACGCCCGTTCCCGGCACGCTCCGACCATACCGCCCACTCGTCCAACAGGCGGAGCGCCTCGGCGTAATCGCCGAGGCGGGCGCACGTGTACGTCAAGCTCACGAGCGACGCGAGAATCGGCCCGGTCTCGCCGAGTTCGAGGCGTCGGCGCAAGACGTCCTCCTCGATGTCCCGCCCGGCTTGCGGATCGTCGTGCCCGAAGGTCACGACCGACGCGAGTCGAGCGCGCGCCTCGAGCGCGAGCGCTTCTTCTCCCGCGCTTCGCGCTTCGCGTTCGGCTTCGTGCAGCCAACGCTCGGCCTGCGTCCAGTCGCGGCGTTCCACGGCCAGCCGACCGAGCGTCCCGAGGGCGCGGGCGCTCGTCTTGGCGTCGCCCGACGCCCGCGCCGCGTCGAGCGACGCTCGGGCCGCCTCACCCGCCTGCGTGTGGTGTCCTTGGCTGGCGAGAGACGCCGCGAGCGCTCCGAGCGCGAAGGCCTCCTCGGACGTGGCCGCGCTGTTTCGCGCGTCGCGGGCCGCGCGACGCCAGCGATCTTGCAACGCTCCGAGTTGGTGCCCGTCGCGCAGGTACAACGTGAACTCGATGCGTGTCAGCAGGGCGCGTCGCCGTTCGAGTGCGACTGGAACTCGGCGCTGCGTGACTTCGAGCGCCCGCTCGAAGTCACGCAGCGCCTCGTCGAACGCCCCGACGTTGAGGGCATGAACGCCCGCGCGCTCCAAGTGCACGGCGGCCACCTCGTGCGCTCCCGACGCGAGGGCGTGATGCGCGAGCGCGGCGGGTGAAGCGCCCGCGCGTTCCAACACCGCCAGTGCCCGCTTGTGCAGCAATGCGCGCCGCGGTCCGCCCAAAAGTTCGCTCACCGTTTCGCGCACGCGGTCGTGCGACAGCGTGAGGCGTCCGTCCGCCGTTTCGTGCAGCAAGCCCGCGTGGGTCAACGCTTCGAAGCCGTCGAGCGCCTCGAGTTCGCCGAGGTCGGCGACGGCGCGCAGGACCTCGAACTCGGCCGCCGTCGCGAGCGTGGCGCTCGCCTGAGCGAGCGCCACGGCGGACGACGACAAGCGGGCGAGCCGCGAGCCGATCACGGCCCGCACGCCCGCCGCGCCCGCCCTCAATCCCTCGACGATTCGCGCCGCGTCGAGAACCATTCCCTCGTCGTCGTGCGAGATCGCGCCTCGTTCGAGCAGCCCTTTGAGAGTTTCGACGAGGTACAACGGGTGACCCAGCGTTTCCGCGAACAACTGCTCGCCCAGCGCTTCGACGTCCGCGCGCGCTTCGCGTCCCGCGACGGCTTCGAGGAGCCGTTTCGTGTCGTGCCGATCGAGCGGTTCGAGATCGAGGCGGCTGGTCGCGAGCTCCCGACCGACGTCCGAGCTGAACGCTGCCAGGAGAGACGCTTCCGCCATCCCCTCGGCGCGGGCCGTCAAGAGGATGAGCACTTTCGCGTTGGAAGCGGCGACGTGAACGCAAAGGCGCCTCAAGGTCTGCAAGGTGCTCGCGTCCGCCCATTGCGCGTCGTCGAGAAAAAGCACGAGGGGTGCGCGCGCTTCGGGAGAATCGGGCGCGAGGGCGAGCAGGGCCCGCGCCAACACGCCCACCAACTGCTGCGGCTCGAGCGGCTTCGCGTCGCGCTCACGCTCGGTGTCTGCCCACTCGGGCAGCATGCGCGCGAGTTCGGAACTCTCGGTGAACGACAAGGTCCGCGTCACCTCTTCGCGCTTCACGTCTCGGCGCAACATGTCCACGAGCGGCTCGAAGGCGGGCGTGCTCGCTTCGAACGCGCGTGCGCGCAGCACGCGCGCCGTCCTCGGCCGCTCTGCCGGAAAAAGCGTGGGCGAGCCGGGTCTTGCCGATGCCGGGCTCACCGACGATCCACGCGACGCTCGGCTTGCCGCGCGCCGCGTCCTCGTATGCCCGCATGAGGAGCGCGAACGCCGCCGATCGTCCGACGAGCGGCGTATCACGCGAAACGCTCGTCAAGTCCAAGGGTGCGCTTCGCGCCGTTCCGAGCGGCGCGTCGAGCAGACGCGGTTCCAGGGCGAGCGTTTCCGGTGCGGGCGTCACGCCGAGCTCGCTTCGCAACGTCGAGCGGCACGCCTCGAACGCTTCTTTGGCGAGGGCCCGCTGTCCCGCGGCGAGGCGTGCAAGAACGAGGCGGCGCCACGCCGCCTCGTTGAAACGGTCGAGCGTTAACCAGCGTCCGGCCGTTTCCGCGGCGCGTGCGGGCTCGCGCTCGAGTTGCCGCTCGCTGAGTCGGTCGAACACGAAGTCGGCGGCGGCACGAACGGCGCCGCGCCGCTCGGAAAGCCACGCGTCGAAGTCCGACGCAGCGCTCGCGCCACTACCGCTCGTTTCGAAACCGTCGAGCAACTCGCCTCGCCACGACGTCACTGCTCGCTCCAAGTGCGCGACCTCCTCGCTTGAAAGGCGCGCTTCGGCCGCCACCCGTTCGAGTTCCCCCACGTCGCACTCGCCGAGCAAAACGTCGAAGGACACGGTCGAGCGCGTCGCGGACAGGCGAGGCTGCGCTTCGCCGAGGGCCGCGCGCAAGTACGCGAGGGTGTTGCGCAAGCTGGCCCGAGCGGCTTCGGGGTCCACGTCGGGCCACAGCAATCCCGCGAGCTTCTCGCGCGGATGCGCGCCCGGCTCGAGCAGCAAGTACGCGGCGAGCGCGAGCGTCTTGCGCGTCTTGAACACGAGCGGTCGGCCCTCGACGCGCAGATCGGGCGCGCCGAGCAGACGCACGGACAAGTCGGACATGTCGTGCTCGAATGGTACCATCCGTGCCGAGGGCCCCGCGCCGCGCCTGAGCTTGTCCGAGCGTCGGCGCGCTTCACTCGCGAGGTTCGGGCGACCCGTCACCACGCGCTTCCACCCTCGCCGATCTTCGTCGCCGCCAAAGCGCTCGTGGACGGAAGCGGCACGTTTCGACGTCGCAAGGCGAGGGCTTCGATTCGCTTCAGGACGGAGCGGTCACCGCGTTTCGCCTGCCGCTTCGAGTTGGGCGGGGCCCAGCCGTCCCCGCGAGCGCTCGATGACTTGACGCGCCGCGTCCTCGGGCGTGCCGAGGGACGGGTCGAGTTCCACGTCGAACGAGCCGTGGGCATGCACCGCGTCGTACGCGAGGCGGGCGAGGCCGGTCGGTCTTCCCGCTTTGGTCGCGTCCCGCTCGGCTTCCCAGCGCTCGCTGACTTCGAGCGGGGGCTTGAGCGCGACGAGCAGCGGACGGTACGGCCTCCACAACCGCATGGCGTGCTCGAACCACGCCGCTTCCATGAACAGCGCGTCCACGATGACGTTGTGCCCCTGCTCGAGCAGCGAGGCGACCATGTGGTGCAGTCCGCTCACCGAACGCTGCCCGACCGGACCGACGCCGATGCCGACGGCCACCGTGGGATTCTCGGGATCGAGGTCGTACCACACCCCGTCACGCTCGTTCGCTTGAACAGGGCCGTACCGCCACGGTCCCATCATCCAAGCGCGGTCGTAGCCCAACAGCCAGTACGGCTCGTCGAGCAGGTGCTGCAAGGCGGCGCACAACGAGGACTTCCCGGCGCTGGACGTGCCGTTGACGACGATCAAACGGCCCGACGTTCGAGGCGCCGTCACGCGCTTTCTCCCTGCAGGACGCCGGGCGGCCGAGAAAGTTCGTGGGCCCCGCTCTCCGTGGCGGGGCCGAGCGTGACCGACGCGGCGCGAGGCGTTGAAGGCCCCTTGGCGAACACGGGGTGGTCGGGCCGCGGGCGGAGAGCGAGGTGACGGGTGGCTGCGGGCGTGAACGCGGTCTTCGGTATGGTCATGAATCCTCCTCAGAAGGCAACCGGGAAACGGGAACCGAGGCACACCGTACGCGCCTCGCGTAAGACGAGCGCAAGACGACGCGTCGAACGGGCGAGGGCCGCGCTGTGACGCTCGGTGCGCGCCGCCATGACGCTGCTGTTGCGCCACGCTCGTACGATCATGGCGTTTCGACCTCGAAGCTCGCTCCGCCCCTCGACGCCCTCGCTCCAGCTCCCAAGGAGTGCTCATGACCACCTCGCCTCGTCACGTCGCATCCGAAACCGACCTTTCCACGGCCTTCTTCGACGATCTGTTCGAGCATGCCCTCGTCGATCCGGACCTCTCGCACCGCGAGAAGACGTCGCACTACACGCTCGGCACCGTCAACGAGAGATCTCGAAGTGGCGGTGCGCCCCGCCGACTTCTCACTTCCACGCTCCCGTGCCCTCCAACGCTCTGCGCGCCCTCGGGCGCTCGGCGGGGCGATCGTGGCGGTCGTCGTCGTGCGTTCCGGCTTGGCGACGCCGGACGCGTCATCGCGTTGCCATCGTGTCGGTCGTACAACATGATCGTGGCGGCGTGACTCTCGCCGCCTCGAAGGAGCTTTATGACATCCCCGCGCTTTCGTTGGCTGCTCGGCCTCCTCCTGCTCGTCGGCTGTGGCGCTCCGCCCGTGAGCCCGCCTCAGGCATTCGAACTTCGTCCTGCACAGCGTTACGTCGAAGCGTATCCGTACGGAAGTTCCACCCTCGGCTTGAGCGTGCAGGGCGGCGATCCCGGCGACCCGGTCGAACTGCACGCGCGAGGCTTGCCGACCGGGATGACCATGCGCGCCGACTCGGAGCAGTTGACCTTCGTGAGCACGGCCCTGGAACCAGGGGCCTTCGACGTGACCCTCGTCGGAGTGAGCCGCGCTTTCGTGCGAGAGGTGCCCTTGCGGGTGTTCGTGCCCACCAGAGGGCCCCTCGTGCAAGAAGGGGAGCGACGCGTCGACGTGACGGTCAAGTCGGAGTTCGAGAACGCGGTGAGCGTGCAGGTCTCGCCGACGGGCGCCCAGGGAAGCGTCACGGCGTCGGACGGAACCCGGTACACGGTCACGCTGCCGCTCGGCGCCGTTCACGAAAGCACGGTCATCCGACTCACGCCCGTCACGGGGGTGGACTGGGCGGGCTTCACCACCGCTCGCGGCGTGAGGATCGACCCGGACACGTTGCAACTGTGGCGCGCGGCTCGCGTGGACGTGTCCTTTCCCGGCAAGCCCAACGGTAGCGGCGTGTTTCGAGCGTTCGGGGCGGACGTGAACGGCGAGCACTTGTTCTTGCGTGACGTGGTGGTCCGCGATCTTCAAGCGTCGTTCGTCCTGTCACGCGCAGGAATCGGCGGAGTCGGCTGGGTCACCATCGACGCCTTGGCGGAGCCGCCCTTGCCGCGTCGCCCCGAAGACCGCCGCTCCGAGCGGCTTGCTCGTTTCAGCACCCCGAACGAGGCGCGAATCACGGAATTGACGTACGACGCCACCTTGTCCGGTCGCCTGCCGCGCTCGGGCGTGGACGAGCGCGTCGTGAGCGAACTGCTGCGCGAAGTGGCGCTTTGGAGCGCGGATGTCCGCGAAGGTCGCTGGGCGGCATCCTTCGCGGGAAACGTCGGGTTGAAGTGGGCGCAACTCGCGGAGGTCGCCGTCGGGCACGCGGCTCGGTACCGAGCGTCGTGCGGTGGGGCGGGCGAGGAGGGGGAAGCGTTGCGAGCGGAGATTGCGCGTTGGCATCGTGCGGCCTCCTTCCTGCCGGAGTGGGCGGACGCTCTCGGCGCGGAGGGAGTTCGCGAGCTCGACGACGCCCTCGAAGCTTGCCGCTGAAGCCCTAGCTTCAGCGGCACTTGCTGCGCGGCGAGTACGGCCTCTTCCTGCTTTACCATTCACGGATGGTGCTGTTCGGCGGCCACTTGGCGCGGGTGACTTCGAGAAAGCTGTTCGTGGCATTCACCCTCGTTCGCTGGATGTCCTGCGTCCGAACGAAGCGCGCACCCTGCGCACGAGCAGTAAGCCGTTCCTACCGCCGCCGAGCTTCCTCCGGTGCGCAACGGATCGCCTCGACTGCAGAGGTGTTTCCCGTGAAGGCCTCGCGGCGGCGTCTTCCTCAGCGTCCGCCGCTGACGTCCACGAAGGTTCCCGTCACGTACGACGCTTCGTCGGACAGCAGCCACACGATCGCCGCCGCGACTTCCTCGGGACTGCCGCCCCGCTTCATCGGCACGCTTCCCGCCAGGCGCGTCACGCGCCCCGGCTCTCCACCGAGGGCGTGAATGTCCGTCTCGATGAGGCCCGGTCGCACGCCGTTCACGCGAATGCCTTCCGCCGCCACTTCCCGCGCGAGGCCGACCGTGAGGGTGTCCACCGCGCCCTTCGACGCCGCGTAGTCCACGTACTCGCCCGCCGATCCCAGCACGGCCGCGCGGGACGACACGTTCACGATGGCGCCGCCCGCCCCGCCGTACCGCGTGGACAGGCGCCGCACGGCTTCTCGCGCGCACAGGAAGCTGCCCACGACGTTCGTGGCGAACACGCGCGTGAGGCGCGCCGAGTCGAGTTCGTCCACTCGCGCTTGCCGCTCGAGGATGCCCGCGTTGTTCACGAGGGCCGTGATGTTGCCGAGGCGGCGCTCGACGTCCTCGAAGAGGCGTGCGACGTCGGCCTCGACGCTGACGTCGCCTTGCACGGTCACGGCCCGCCCTCCGGCCCGCACGATGTTCCCGGCGACCTGCTCGGCGGCGTGCTCGTCACGTTGGTAGTTCACGGCGACCGTCCAACCTCGCAGGGCGGCGAGGCGCGCGGTGGCCGCGCCGATGCCTCGACTGCCGCCGGTGATGATCACGATTTTCGACACGTCCCGAGTGTAGGACGCTTCGCGCTCGAATCATCAAGTCCGGGCGGGCCGGACGATTTGTGGTCGTCGCTGCAAAGCGAGGTTCGCGCCGCGTGGAGCGCCAAGGGCAGTCAGGCAATCAAGATAAACACAAGATAAGATGGTCGACATATGGTCGCAATGCTCGCGAGTCGAACATCACAGGAAGAGGCGAGGCTTGCTGCCCTGAGACGCTACGACATCATCGGCTCCCTCCCCGAACACGCGTTCGACCGTCTCGCTCATCTCGCCGCGCGAATTTTGGATACGCCCATCGCCCTCGTTTCGCTCGTCGTCGAGGATCGGCAGTGGTTCAAAGCGTGCGTCGGACTCGACATTCGCGAGACGGAGCGTGTCTTGTCCTTTTGCGCTCATGCCATAAGTCAAGACGACGTCTTCGTCGTGAACGACGCGTCGCTCGATCCGCGCTTCGAGCACAACGCCTTGGTCACGGACGAGCCGAACATTCGCTTTTACGCGGGGGCGCCACTCGTCACTCCGGAAGGCTTCAAGCTCGGGACGTTGTGCGTCATCGACGTCTCGCCACGAGCGACGTTCGGCGAGAAGGAGCGCGAGACGCTGCGAGACCTCGCGGCGATCGTCGTCGACGAAATGGAGTTGCGCGCCGTGAAACTGCAAATTCAAGAGGAAGCGCGTGAAAAAACGCGGTTGCTGGAGGAACTGCAGGAAAGCGCGGGCGTGCAAGCCGCGTTGTTGGGCGTGTCGAACTTGATGCAGTCGGACTTGCCCCCGACGGACGTCGTGATGCGCGCCCTCGAACTCGTTTCGCGCGCCGCCGACGTCGATTGGTGCAGCTTGGTGGCCATACGGGACGAGGAGGCGTGGATGGAGGCCGTGTGGACGCGCGATCCTTCCGGAAACGACGTGACGCGCAGCCTTCCGTCGAAGTTGCGGCGCGGTCGAGGCGTGATGTGGGACGTCGTCGCGAACGGGCAGGCTCGGTACGCGTCGTCGTACGAACAAGAAGCGCACGCGTCGTCGGCGATGTCGGCGGCGGGAATGAAGTCGGCGGCGTGGTTGCCGCTCGGGCAGTACGACGGCACGTCGTACATCGTGATGTACGGTCGGCTGCATCGGGAACGACCTTGGACGGAACGTGACCGACAACTGTTGGAAGCGGCGGCGGGATCGGTTCGGCGCGCGATGGAGTTTCGCGAGCGGACGCGCCGCATGCAGGACGCGGCCCTCACGGACGCTTTGACGCGTCTGGGCAACCGCCGAGCGTTCAACGAGGCGATGAGCGCGCGTGGAAGCGGTTCGGCCGTGCGTGTCCTCGCGATCGACTTGGACGGCGTGAAAGAGGTGAACGAAACGCTCGGCCCGGCCGCGGGCGACGCGTTGCTGCGCGTGTTCGCCGTGGCGTTGGCCGAGCATCTTCCGGCCAATACCACGGCGTATCGTCTCGATAGCGCCCGGTTCATGGTGCTTTTCGAAGGGGGCGCTTCCGTCGCTACCCTCAAGCTCGCGCGCTCCGTGGCCGCCGAACACGTCGAACAAGCCTTGGGAATCGCTCGCTCGGTGGGATTCGAGCGCATCACGGCTTGGTGCGGCGTGGGGTCCTGGCCCGAGGAAGCGCCGACGTTGCATGACGCTGTTCGCTTGGCCGAGATTCGCCTGTACGAGGATAAGCGCTCGAAGGCCCGAGGTGCCTCTCCGTCCGCGCCGAGTCTCGGCGCGTCTCCGAAAGCCGGGACTTCGAACGGGTCGGTGAGCGTCAACGGTGTGACCGTGAACGTGCTGACGCGCACGGTGCAGTTCGGCACGAAGAGCGTGGCCTTGCGTCCGAAGGAGGTGGTGTTGCTCGCGACCCTGGCTTCTGCCCCCGATCAAGTGGTGTCCCACGAGGAATTGCAAGAGGCCTTGGGCGGCCCGAGCGTGGACGTCAGCAACGCCTTGACGATGCACGTGATGAACGTGCGCCGGAAGTTGTCGCAGTTGGCCGCGCCCGTGAAGATTCGCGCGGTACGAGGCTCGGGCTACTCGCTGCAGACCGAGGTCGACGAGGCGCCTTGACGCATGTGTGAGCGAGGGGCAAAGGGAAGGGAGGCCGTCACGCGGAGACGGCCTCCCTTCCCTTTGTCGTGCGGTTCGAGCCCTGAGGCCGCGTGAATGGGAAGCCGTATGGGTGCGAGAGCCTGTCGCCTTCCGTCTTTCTAGGGCGCCGTGGAAGCAGGGATCGAGGTTCGGCGTCTCGGTTCGCTCGAGGAACATTTTGCTTTCCGACGAGCGATAGGGGAGAAGGCGTTGCTTTGTCTACCCTGTCACCTCATGGAGCCTTTATCTTTTCTTTGTAAGATCTTTGTAAGAAGAAAATAGATACAAAGTAAAGCGAAGATAAACGAGGGCTTAGGTGCCGTTGATGCGGCCCGGAAAGGACGAAGATGGCGATTTTCGGAAATCTGGACGAGTTGCCTTTTCCCGACGTCATCGGCATGCTGGGACGCCGCAGCGGCCACCTCAACATCACCACGACCGCCGCCGTGACCTTACACATCGACGACGGCCATCTGCTCGCGCTCTACCTTGGACCGCAAGCGATTCACGACGCCGGCCGTGTACGAGAAGTCATCTTGGAGCTCACACGCGCCGAACGAGGCTCCTTCGAGTTCAAGCGCATCCAACCCAACGACCTCGTTCAACACCACCACCTCGCCCTCAACAAGCTCCTGCTGTCCATCACGGCCGTTCTCGACGAGCTCGCTCACTACCGCACCATGCTTCCCGCGCCCGAAACGCGCTTTCAGCAAGTCAGAGACGCTCCCGAAGACCTGGACGCCTCGCTGAAGGACTTTCTCGACGCGGCCGCCCCTTCCTTGCTGCTCGGAGCGAGCGCCGCCGAACTCGCCCCCAGGCAGGGCCTGCACCTCGAACGCGCCCAACTCTACCTCTACAAACTTCGCGCGCTCGGCCTCCTCACTCCCGTCCGCGCCTACCCGGCTCGGCCGACGGCTCAACGCAAGGCAGACAGACCCACCGTCACGCCTCCCGCTCCTCCTTCGACGGTTCTCGAGCCGAGCGAACCGCGCGGCTTGATCGGGCGCCTGCTCGCCGCTTTACACCTCCGGCGGAAGGTCGCATGACCCGCCCGCTCAAAATCGTCGTGAGCGGCCCCGTCGGCGCCGGCAAGACCACCTTCATCCGCACGCTCAGCGAAACACCCGTCCTCGACACCGAAGCCGAACCCAGCGAAGACATCGGCAAAGCCACCACCACCGTCGCCTTCGACTTCGGCACCATGCACCTCGACGACCTGCCCGTCCATTTGTACGGCACGCCCGGCCAAGACCGCTTCGACTTCATGTGGGACATCCTCTGCCAAGGCGCCCTCGGCCTCGTCATGCTCGTCGCCGGCGACCGACCCGGCGACTTCCCCAAAGCGCGCAGCATCTTCGAGTTCGTCACGAGCCGACACCCCGTGCCGTTCATCATCGGCGTCACCCGCCAAGACCTCGAACGCGTCTGGGAACCCGAGGACGTCGCCGACTACTTCGAACTGCCCACCTCGCACGTCGTCGGCCTCAACGCCACCGACGCCGAGCAAAGCACCCTCACGTTGGTGCGCATGCTCGAACTCATCCAAGACATCACCCCCATCCGGAGGACCGCATGAGCAAGCAAGAGCAACTTCAAGCCGTGATCGACCAACTGCGCGTCGCCCTGCCCGACCTCAAAGGCGCCATGATCGCCTCCACCGACGGCCT